>NZ_BAABIW010000008.1:0-15003 GCF_039542985.1 Terrabacter aeriphilus | reverse complement strand
GCCCTGGAAGACTTCACGCTCCGGAAGCGCCTCGGCCACCCATTGACGACAAAGGGGAGCCGGAAGGACACTGCCGCTTCGCGGCGGAGTGCCGTGCCTTGCAGTTGGCGCGGTCGACGAGTACCTCCACCTCGGTCCTGGCAGGCGAATGCACGGGGCGGGTTAGCCCCTTGCTCCCAAGGCGTCCCCGTCGATCGGTCGCGAGTAGGCTCCAGCGATGGCTGTGGACGTGGAGACCTCCATCGAAATCGCCGTCGCCCGCGATCAGGTTGCCGCCTTCGCGGCTCTTCCCAGATGAGGGTGTAGGTCGGCCGGGCGCGTCGGTCCGCAGATAGACGTCGAGGTCTCCCGACGACGGAGGTTCCTACGCCATCCATCCGAAAGACCTCGACGTGACCGACGCTACCCCGCCGGCCGGCTTCGGCCGCCCTGACCTGACCGCCTTCGCGTCTCATCCCAATCGACCCTGATCGAGTCTGCTGACCCCCTCGACGAGAACACAGCGACATCACAGCCACCCAACCCCGACCGTCCGGGAAGCCGGGACACGTCACATGGCCTGTGCTGCGGGCGTGTCGAGTGGGTCGTCCAGAGGCGACGCAGGAGCGTCGACGCGACGTGCTGAGAGGTGGTTCCAGTCGAGCACTAGGACACCGGCTACAGGCATGGCGATAGGTCAGGAACGGCGTCGCTCCCTACGCAGGAGGGAGCGCAGAGTCTCGGCGTTCGCGTAGCCGACCCGTAGCGCGATCTCGGCGGAGGTAAGGTCCGTGGTTGCTGAGAGGTGCCGAGCTCGTTCGATGCGAAGCCGTTGGACGAAGCCGAGCGGAGTGAGGTTGAGCGCCGCACGGACTCGTCGTTCGAGGGTGCGCCGGCTGGTGCCGAGCGACTGCGCGACGAAGGCGACGTTGAACGGTTCGTCCAGGCGGGCGCGCACGAAGCGTTCGAACTCGACGACGATCGGGTCCTCGTGCCGGAGATGTTCGTAGGCGACGAAGGCCGCCTGCGACGGACGCTCGTCGATGATGAGGAGCTTGGCGACATGTTGGGCCAGGTCGGGGCTGATCGATCGCACGAGTGAGAGCGCGAGGTCGATGTGGGCGAACGCGGCGCCGGCGGTGACGAGGTTCCCGTCGACCACGACCATGGTGTCGAGATCGAGGGCGACGGTCGGATAGCGCTTCAGGAACTCCGGCCCCAGGAACCAGCTGGTCGTCGCCCGCCGATGATGCATCCGTCCGGTCTCGGCGACAGCGAACACGCCGGTGCACGCCGCGGCGATCCGGGTGGTCGCGTCGTCGAGGCGCCCGAGCGAGGCGATGACCGAACGAGCATCTCGGCTCTGGAGGGCGTCGTTGGTAGCGGCGGCCGTGAGGGTTCCAAGCGCAGGGACGACGACCACGTCGAACTCTGCGGACTCCGACAGCGGGTGGTCCACCGACAGGGTCATCGATGCCGTCGTGGTCACTCTCCGTTTCGGTCCGAGGATGGCGAGTTCGATCGGGTCGATCCGCGGGTCGACATCGCCGCGGGCTCCGTCGGCCACCCGCACGATGTCGATGACCGACGCGACAGCCGAACCGAAGCAGCCGTCGATCGCGATCAGTCCGATACGCATGGCGCGAACAATAGCAATACTGCCGTATACGCCACTTCTCACATGCCCTTGCTCGTCATACGCTGAACTCGCTTCACCAAGAAACCTCGACACCTAGGGGAACCCCTCATGTCCACACCCGCATCACTTCCGTATGCCTTCGTCGCCAAGATCGTCGCGGCCGATGGACAGCACGAAGCGCTCGCCGATCTGCTCGCCGGCGCTGTCGCGCTCGCCAACGAAGAAGTAGGAACGATTGTCTGGTTCGCGGTCAGGACCCACGCCGACACCTTCTGGATCTTCGATGCATTCCCCGACGAGGCCGCTCGCGACGCCCACGCCAACGGCGCCATCGTCGCAGCCCTGATGGCCAACCAGCACCTCCTCGGCGCAGCACCCGAGATCCTGGCGGCCGACGTCCTCGCGTCCAAGCTCCCGTAGTCCGCCAACGCACGAGACGATCGCGCCCCGCCGAGCCGTCGCCAGGTCGCGACGCAACGCCACGCTGCGTTGCCGAGCGGTGCGAGGCCTATCGGCACACGGACAGGATGCCGGCCGCGAGCGCTCAGCCGGCTAGGGGTCCGTCGCAGAGGAGAGCGACGTCGGTGTCGGGCAGAGCCGTGAGGCCAGCGCGTCGCGCGACCACCAGAACCGAACCGCCTGCCGGAATCGAACCGACGACCTAATCACGTCGGCTTTGCGTCTATCGCTTGATGCGCCCACTGGGCGAACGAGCCGCTGACCTGCGCAAACGCCGAGCGTGGGGGACGCCGCCATCCGGTGGTGACCGACGACGACCGACCAGTACCGACCGTTTCACCGGAGCTTGCGGCGGCGTGAAGCCGAGCAAGCTCCATTCCTTTAGCTCACCGCACCCTCCTCCTCGCCGGTCCCGTCGTCGTCGAAGACGTTTCAGGGGTCTTCTCAGATGACGGTGTAGGTCGGCCGGGCGCGTCGGTCCGCAGATAGACGTCGAGGTCTCCCGACGACGGAGGTTCCTACGCCATCCATCCGAAAGACCTCGACGTGTCCGATGCTACCCCGCCGGCCGGCTTCGGCCGCCCTGACCTGACCGCCTTCGCTCGACTCGACGGCCTCGGTCTGAGCGTGACCGGACAACGACTTGAACCGGATCGTGCGGTCCTCGCGTGCCGCGTGGTGGAACCAGATCAGTGGTGCCGACGGTGCGGCAGCGAAGACGCTGCTCGTGACACCGTGATCCGGCGGTTGGCCCACGAGCCGCTGGGCTGGCGACCGACCGTGCTGGAAGTTGTAGTGCGCCGCTACCGCTGTGCCGACTGCGGACACGTGTGGCGCCAAGACACCAGCGCCGCGGCGGAGCCACGCGCGAAGCTCTCGCGCACCGGGCTTGCGGTGGGCGCTGGAAGGGATCGTGGTCGCACACCTCACCGTCGCCCGTGTCGCCGAGGGACTCGGGGTCGCGTGGGACACCGCCAACAACGCGGTCCTGGCTGAAGGCAAGCGGCTGCTGATCAACGACCCCACGCGGTTTGAGGGCGTGAAGGTCATTGGCGTCGATGAGCACGTCTGGCGCCACACCAGGCGTGGCGACAAGTACGTCACCGTGATCATCGACCTCACCCCGGTCCGCGATGGCGCCGGCCCAGCAAGGCTGCTGGACATGGTCGAGGGCCGGTCGAAGGCGGCGTTCAAGACCTGGCTCGCCGACCGCGACGACGTCTTCCGTGACGCGGTCGAGGTGGTCGCGATGGACGGCTTCACCGGGTTCAAGACCGCCGCTGCAGAGGAGATCCCGGACGCGGTCACGGTGATGGATCCGTTCCACGTCGTGCGCCTGGCCGGTGACGCCCTCGACAGGTGCCGGCGCCGGGTCCAACTCGCGATCCACGGGCACCGTGGGTTCAGGGACGACCCGCTCTACAAGTCGCGGCGCACGCTGCACACCGGCGCGGACCTGCTCACAGACAAGCAGAGCGACAGGCTACGCGCGCTGTTCGTTGATGACGCTCACGTCGAGGTCGAGGCGACCTGGGGTGTCTACCAGCGCATGATCGCCGCCTATCGCCACGAGGACCGGCAACGTGGCCGCGAGCTCATGGAGAAGCTGATCACCGACCTCAGCGCCGGCGTCCCCAAGGTGCTCACCGAGCTCACCACCCTGGGCCGGACCCTGAAGAAGCGAGCCGCTGACGTGCTCGCCTACTTCGAACGACCCGGCACCAGCAACGGGCCGACCGAGGCGCTCAACGGACGGCTCGAACACCTGCGCGGCTCCGCACTCGGGTTCCGCAACCTGACCAACTACATCGCCCGAAGCCTGCTCGAGACCGGCGGCTTCAGACCCCAACTCCTACACCCCGATTGGGATGAGCCGCCTTCGCCTCCGATCCCAAGAACGCCCCTAGCTGGTACGTGAACATCAGCTCGGTCGTCATAAAGACTCCACCACCTGTCGCTGTCGGGTCGCGTATGGCATTCGTCGCACATTTCTTGGGCCGGCGGATCGCGTACACCTATGAGGTTCGCGAGTTGTTGGAAGGCGAGCGGTTCGTCATGAGCACCGCTGAAGGCCCGTTCCCGATGGAGACGACCTACACCTGGTCCGATACGGCGTCCGGTGGTACCCGGATGACGCTGCGCAACCAGGGAGAACCGACAGGTTTTGGCCAGCTCGCAGCGCCCATGATGGCACGCGCCATGCGCCGCGCCAACCTCAAGGATCTCCGGACGCTCAAGCGCCTCCTCGAGAACGCGGCCACCTAAGCCACCAACTTGAGGAACAGAGTCAGGATGGTCGCCCGTGGCGAGAGGACACACTTTCGAGAAGCGTAGGATGGGTCTGCTGCCCGGATAGGTGACATCTGATCTGCGTCCGAGTGTGTCGCCGCGGGAAGGATCTGCATCATGCTCAAGGCGTTTCTCAAAGAATCCCGCGAGGACCGATTCGGGTCGCCAAAGAGCCGGGTCCTCTGTCACCCATGTCGCGAAGGACTTCGGCATCTCGCCTTCATGTCTGAAGCGGTGGTCGACGATCGATGAGCGACGCTCGGCCGGCGCTGGCAAACCTGCCCGGACCGTTAGCGAGTCCGAGTCGATCATGACGACAACCGCCACCCAAGTGGCTTAACCGAAACTGTTACCCGTCCTTGCAGCAGACGCAGTGATCGGAATTTGGGTGAGCGCTGGTGCCCCGCGCTGCTGTCGGACCCAGCGGGCCGCCGTCGGCGCTAGACCGCTCGACCGTTAAGTGGGCAGCTAAGCGTGCGCGAATCGGTTCGTAGCACCAACGTCGTGGCCGGAGTGGATAGGTCTTGGCCAAGGCTCGCCGGGGTCCACGTCACCGTGACTTCTGCCGTGGCGCTCGGCGCCAAGTCCGTCTCGATGTTCGTCGCGACTATCGTGCCCGTCACAGGGTCCGGGACGGCCGCGTTCGCTGGCAGATGGACAGTGTCCTTCCCGGCATTGACGACGGTCAGCATCAACACCTTGGGCTGGTTGACCGCGCTGTCTCCGAAGTCCAATGTGGCGGGCACGAGCGCTACCGACACGGTTGCGTTCGTGTCGGAGGCCAAGATCACGTCGACGACGCGTTTGACCAAGGTCCGGAACGTCTCCTCCCGATACCCGACGACGAACGAGATCACTGACAAGAGCGCAATGCTCGCAGGAGTACCGGCCTGATTGTTGACTGTCGGGTCGACGCTGCGCAACACCAGTACAACGATGAGAACCGCGACCGAGCCGCAGACGGCGCCGAGGAACGGCCGCGCCAGGTGCCAGTACCCGTACTCCAGCGCCTTCCAGTCATGGGTATGAGTGACGACCCCCACCAGGCTGATCGTGACGCCACCGAGCGCGCCGGCCCAAGGCACCCACAATGGCATGACGTTCTGGAACGCGAACGTCCAATGCGGCAGCCAGCTCCACGCCGGCTGGACTGAGTACCCGACTGCAATCCCAATCAGGATGACGATCCACATGACGTCGTACATGTAGACGGTCCCGGGCTGCCACTGCGACGGCTTCCTGAGGCTTACTGCCATGGCGCACCCCCTGCGATAACTGTCCTTCTCCACCAGCCTGCACCCGGCGAGGGCCGCGAACGTGCCAATTCACTAGATTTTTCCCGACGCGCAAGCCAGGGGAACACGCACCGCCGAATAGTCGCTCGAGTGCACCTGTTGCTGCCGAACGGTGACCCTGGGAGCAGTTCTCCCACGGGCCTGGTCACCGGAGGGGCGCGGTGATCCCAGCCATCAAACTGCGCCACCGGCAGGCTGTCTCCTTTAGATCGCGGTGCTCGACTCGGCGGTCGACCAGCTCGTCAACGCACGTGGTGAACAACCTCCGCAAGGCATGGACATGGGGCGGCAGTTTGGACGCGCGGGCGCGCTGGACCGAGCGCTCGTATCAGCGTGACTGGCGGAGGCACTCGACGTTCGAACCGTCTTTGCGTGTGGTCGTGACGTCCTCGTCACGAGGGCAGCTCTCGTGCGCCCCCTGGTACGAGCTTCTCTCTGGGATGGCCATGCTCGCACTTTTGCGTATGGTCTCCACCGTCGCCGATCGGTCACGCTGAGCATCTACCGATGTGTTGCGAGGAGGCAAGCGATGTGCCATCCGGCTGGGTTTGGACGACGTTTCTGGGCGGTGCTCGCTGTCGGGCTACTCGCGCTGGCCACGGCAGTGCTCACCCTGGCGTGGCCCGAGTGGATCGAGGCGGTTTTTGGCGCCGAACCCGACGAGGGCCGCGGGTCTACCGAGCAGGGCGTTGCGGTGGCGTGCGCCGTCGTCTTCTTGATCTGCGTCGCGGCGAGCGCGCGCATCGTTCTCCGTTCCCGTCCCGTCACGGCCGAGTAGCAGAGGTGACCTTCATGGCATCGAAACCATCGTTGGACACGTCCGCCGACCGCATGACGTCGGCCGCCGAGGAGCCCACCGACCGACAGCCCGACGGGCAACGTCCGCCGGTGAGGAGCGGCCCGGCCTTGGTGCGGGACGACCTTGGCCGGCCGTATCTGTTGGGCCGTGACGGCTCGCTGTCCGGTGTTCCTGATGAGCGCACGTGGCAGTTACTCGAGGCGACAGGAGTCCCGGCTCTTCAGGACGAGTCCGCGGACGCAGGCGACAGCGAGCGGCGGCAACGCCCGGGCCTTGCGGTCCCACGAGCGGGCGGAGCGCGGCAGGGGTGCACGCTGACATCTCTGGATGGGAGCAGCACCTTTTTCGTCGATGGCGAGGACGGGTCACGCCGCACGTTCTGGACGTACGGCGGCCAGATCTTCGACGTCTCTGGGATCAGCGAACCGCAGCGAGCCGACACCTTCGGGCCAGCGGTTCCTGCGGCGGCGGCCTTCCCCGGCCTCGCCGACGAGTTCACGCGCGTCGTGGACGCCCCTCCTTTGTCGCTCACCACTGCCCAGCAGGCGATCCTTGCTTATCTGCAGACGATCCCGCCGCCGGTCGTGACAGCCGCTCCGGGCCTGTCGATCACAGCCGCGCCCGAGTCACCGCCCACTCAGTACACGGCGCCGGCGAACGTGGCCTACCAGGTAACGGCGCAGCAACAGGCGATCGAGAACGTCATCGACTCCTTCCCGGTGGTGGCACCGGTCGCCGACGCGATCTGGCCAGGCGCGGTGATCCAGTCGCGGACGTTGGGCTCCGGCCAGCTGGGGCTGGTGCAACTGGCCGACCGGGCGCCCGGGACGCTGACGATCACGACCGAGATCGTCGTTGCGCACCCGGAGGCTCCCACGTCGGTCACGGTGACGTCACCCAGCGCGGCAAGCGTCACGACGGCCAGACGTCAGCTGCTCCACGACCTGGCCGGGACCGCCTCGACCGGCGTCGTCAACCTCGAGGTCGGCACCGTGACGACGGAGCAGCAGGTGTCCGCGCGACTGGGGGTGAAGGTTTCAGGTAGCTCGTGGAACGCCTCTGCCGACGTGCACGTGTCCGGGTCTCTGGAGACGAGCCGGACGTTCCTGAAACTGACCCAGGAGTTCTACACCGTCGCGTTCGAGCCGACCGGGTCCCCGGCATGGTTGTTCGGCCCGTCCGTCGATGTCGCCGCGGTCAAGCAGTACAGCGGACCGAACAACGCCCCCGCATACATCCACCAAGTCACCTACGGGCGGATCGTGCTCATGGTGATTGACAGTGCTGACACCGCGTCGAGCGTCGAGGCGAACGTCAAGGCGTCATGGAAAGCCGGCGTGAGCGGCGACGTGGACACCGCGGCAGACCTGAAGAAGAAGACGAAGAGCTACCACGTCCAGGTCGCGACAGTCGGCACGACCGGGGCCACCGTGTTCAAGGCGGCCGCTGGCCTCAGCGAGGCGCTCGAGGAGCTGCAGGCGACCGCCGACTACAGCGACACTAATCCTGGCGGCATCATCTCCTACGCGGCGCGATACCTGCTCGACGGGACGGTCGCTAAGGCCGTCATCGGGCCGTTCTCCTACACCGCCTTGGTACGGGCTGACCTCCCGCAGACGGTGAGCTCCTACAAGGTCGACGACGGACGGACCGGGGTGCAGGGCGGGGTGCGGACCGGCCTCACCCTGCGCCCAGGTGACCAGGTTTCCATCACCGCCTTCGGGCACGTGTTCGCCGGGTGGTGGTTCGGCTCGTGGTTCGGCCCGGAGGGAGACACCTCCGAGCACGGCAAGCAGATGGGCAACGCGACCAAGCCGTTGCCCGGCGTCGCGTTCAGCGCCCTGCTGTACGGGTTCGGGCAGGGCTGGTTCTACTGGCACGACAAACCCACCTTTACCTACGGGGTCACCACGGTCGGGCAGGAGCCGAACGTGCGCACCGTCGGCCCTGAGGACGCGGAGCTGCCGTTGTGGGTCCACATCAACGATGACGACGTGACGAACGGCAAGGGGGGTTTCTCCGGCCAGATCTTCGTCCGGCGGCGTGAGCTTCCAGCGGTGGGCCCGAAATGACCAAGGCAGTCACGCAGACACGGACGATGGGACCAGGGGGGTCTTCGACATGCTGAGCTGGCCGCCAACAGGGGTAACACCTCCATCGACGGTATGGCCCCCCGGGGCGATGCCGGGCCAGGCGGTGAAATGGCTTCCGCGCTCGGACATCCCTCCCGGTCCGCACGTGATCCACACAACCGTAAACGGCCGGCCGCTGGTGATTGCCGAGCTGCGCGGCTGGCTCACCCAAGCGGACGAGCGCGGGGGTGCTGATCCCGACTGGCACTTCCACCTGGAGCTGGACACACAGTGGATGCGAACCGCCGGGATCAACCCTGCCCTGTTCTGCATGCCGGGCGACGTGTTCCGGGACGCCGCACCCGACCCGACGCAGGCGCGCCGCCGGACAGGAGACTTCGGCATACACATCGAGCTCGACGGGTGGCCACGCAACGACGAGCGCGCCCACCCGGCAAAACCTGACGACTGGCAGGCCACCGACCTGCCGTCAGCCAAGCCCGGCGTCACGTATGCGTACGACCCGCGGAGCTACGCCGCCTCGGCCTACGCCGATACGGCCGTGGCTGTCCACCACTACGTGAGCATCTGGGGGGCGCTGGTGACCGACGACCCCCACGCCGCAGACCGATTCGTTTACACCAACGAGCTCCTGGTCAACGGCCTCCAGGCACTGCGCGTCATGCTCGACCTCGACCCGCTCGATCGAGATAAGCATGTGGGGTGGGTTAACTACGCGGCCAAGGCCGCGAACGCGTGGATCTGGGGCGGTGACCGGGCCTATGCGGACCCGCTCAACGGTGCTCGGTGGAACGAGATCCACTCACCCGACTCGTTCGAGAGGTTGGAGGACAAGGCACCGGACCGAAAGTGCTACCAAGTCGTTGGGTGCGCCCGCCGCGGGCCGGACGACGCCGAGAAGACCGTTTACCGCACCGTGTTGCGCGGTCCTGAGGGTGCCAATCCGGGATCTGTGCTGCGCTACCGGCGCTCCACCACGCGCTGGACTACGCCCGATGCAGCCCAGGTGTCCGTCACCGTACGAGAGTCTGGCCCGGACGCCGCCGTCACCGTCGAGGTCACCCTGCTCAGCCAGGGGGTCGTCCCCAAGGATGCGCACTACTGCGAGTTGTTCGAGCTGTGGTGGGAAACCCCGGTCAAGCATGTGGGCGACACCTGGATCACAACCCGTGACGCGAACGGCGACTGGGTCCCAGCAACCGATTTGGGGGCAGCGCTCGGCGTCACCAGTGTCGTGACCAACGCCACCGTCGCCGGGCACCCGGACCGTGGCGAGCTGCAGGTCGCCCTCATCACGAACGGCCAGGTGCTCCACGCAGCCCGGGACACCGCCGGGACGTGGTCCCCGGCCGGCGACATGACCGGTGCAGCATGTCTGCCTCTTGGCATCCGCGCCGTCGCCTCCGCGATGCTGGCCGACGCCAGCGCGCAGTACGTCGCGCTCGATGCCGACGGGCACGCTTGGCACACGGTCCGCCGGCCCGACGGCAGCTGGCAGGACGCGGGCGACCTCACGGCAGCCCTTGGCGTCACCGACCCTGTCGCCTGGGCCGCCCTCACCCCCGGGACCGCAGGTGACGACCTCGACGTGACCCTCGAGGTGTTCACCGCCGTCCAACCGGTCCCGGCCGAGGACGACGTCGAGGTAGCACGCCACCCGATCGTCCGGCCCCACCCTTCACCGCACGTGGTCTCCAAGGTGCTCCACACCGTCCGCCGCGGCGACGGTAGCTGGGATCCCGTGGAAGACCTCACCGTGACCGCTGGGCTCGCGTCGACCGTGCGGGTGGCGGCAGCTCACAACCCGAACGACCAGAGCACTCTGCTCTTTGCCGTCGGTCGTGACCACCGAGTCCGAAGCGTCCGGTGGCAGGCCGGTCAGCCCGTCGCGCGAGCCCTTGACCTGTCCTCGCACTACTGGACCGGAGCTCCCGATGGCGCCATGCCCGCGGTGGCCGCAACCCCTGACGGGCACATCCAGGCGGCCGTCCTGACAACGGCCGGGCAGGTCCTGCACGGAATTCTGCGACCTGACGGAACGTGGACCCCCATCGGTGACGCGACCGGCGCCGCGCACCTACCCGCTGGCGCCACGTGCGTGGCGGCGACCAGCTCCGCAGAGGGCTCGGCAAACTATGTCGTCATCGCGTAGTGATCGACACGATCCTGCGCGAGCGCGGCCTGTCGACCGCCGACAAACCGGCGAACCTCAAGGCCACGCTGCCCCTACAGGCGGAGCAGCCCGTGCCGTTGCGCCGTCAGGATGGCGTTGACCCGGTCATGGGCGTCCAACCGGCGGTAGAGCAGCTCCAGATGCTTGTTCACGGTCCGTTCGCTGATCCGGAGCTCACGGGCCATGCGCCGAGCGGACAGGCCGTCCGCCAAAAGCCTAAGCAGTTCCAGCTGCCGCTGGGTCAGCGACGGGCACGGGTCAAGGCAGGCCGCCGAACCGCCGCCGCCACGTCGGTGCACCGTGGCCCGCACGTCTTCTCGTTCCACCGCCGCCATTGCTCGGATCGGCAGCACGGGGACAGGTTCCGCATGGGGAACAAGCGTGCCGGGTGGCGCATCGCCCGGCCAGCCCCAAGCACACGCTTGGTCCAGGACCGACAGCGCCGGCAGCAGGAGCGCCGCGACAGCGACCTCCGCATCAGTGAAGTCTCGCCGCTTTCGGGTCAGAATCCAGCCTCGGCCACGCGTCGGCGTAAGCGTCGAGACGATGGACAACTGGTGTGCCGCTCCCCGGGCACGGAACTCACAGGTCTGGTCGAAGTGGCGACGCCACGCCGCCCGGGTGGCGACATCACTGACCCGCCGAGGTCGCCGGTCATCTCCCGGTGTCAGGTAGCTGAGGACGGCCGGGTGGGCGGACCCGGTCTGCGCGAGGTCGGCGCTCAGCCCTTCGTCCCGGAACAGGCCCGGCCCGGCGGCGACGGTCGAAGCGGCGGGATCGGTGAGGTCGAGCTGCGTGAACAGCACCTCGTCGGCGCCGATGAAGTCGGAAAGCACAGCCGCGCACTCGCGAAGCAACCCCGGCATCGTGTCCGCTTCAACGCACGCGCTCAGACGCGCGGTCAGCCGCGTCGCCAGCTCGATTTCGTAGACATAGCCGTCGGAAGACACGCCAACTCCCCTAGGTACGAGGCGACGTATCAACACCATGGCACATCCGAGGCGAACTCTGGCCAAATCCGACTTGTTCCTACCGCCCGGGTGCACGGCGACGAGAGACCCGAGCCCTTGGAGGATGGAGGCGTGCACCGTGGATTTGGCGCGCAGTCGCCCTGCTCCGGCGGGACAGGCCGGCCCGGATCTCGTCGACGCGCTACTTCCGCAGGGGCGTGGCAGCAGGGAGTGACGTCATGAGCTGCGATCGCGACACGCCCCGTCAAGAGAGAAGGCATCAGAGCCTGACGCGGTTCTGGGCGCGGCCCGAACGTGCAATCCGACAGAGGCACAAGAATTGAAGTGGACGCAGTCACGAGTCACCCAGTGGGTCTCGACTTCTTCGTGGGCGGTGCCGTTGATTGGGGCCGGTGCCGCCCTAGTCGCAGCCCTCGCGAAGCAAGCCGTCTCGGCGCTGGGACGTGGCGGTTGGAGCTGGATCGGCCTCGCCGAGGACCTCGTCACGAACGTCTTCCTTGCCACCATCGCCAGCGTTCTCCTCGAATCCTCCCGACGACTGAGCCGGTTCCGGGCAATGGATGCGTTCGTCCACCAGGCCCGACCCATGATCCGTCAGGCAGCCCTGGCGTGGAGTGAGGCCAGCGACGAGGATGTGCCGCAGTGGGACGAGGACACCGACCTGGCTCGGCTCGACGCGGCCTCCGTGACCCTGTCCACCATTTACAGAGCGCTGGGAGAGGCGATCCTCTCAGTGGCGGCCACCGGCCCCGAAGCAGGCGCGAACGCTGCAGTGGGCACGCCCGCTCCGGCACTCGTCTGGAACAGACTGCTTCTCCATCTGTCCCTTTATGTCGCCAACGGCGGACGAGCCCGCCGTGCCGTGTACGCGCGTGCGCTGAGCGCGGAGTTCGCTCGGGTCCGCAAAGCGGGCGCCCCAGAGCTCGCCGAGGCGGCAACCACGTTTGTTCGGCAGTCCGAGGATTGGATGGGACTCGTCGAACGGTTCAACGGGGCGTTCGCCGCCTGGGTCCTGGCCCACCCCGACGGCTCACCTGAGATGCAAACGGCTCGTCTGGTTGGGGAGGACCCAATGGCGGTCGCCTACAGGTGGCTCGGGTCGCTTCCCGACTTCGACGCCGTCGGGATGGCCTGCGCCGACCCCATGACCCGTCACATGTTGGTCGCCCTGCGTGACGAGGTCGCCGCCGCCTCGAACTGCGTCACCGCCCTCGTCGGCGTGCTGGTGGCGGCCCGGACTCCGGAGGCGTCGCTCAGGCCGGAGGCGAACCTTTCGTCAAACTCCTGACGGCTATCGATAGACGTCGTTCAAGCCTTCGTTGCAGCGCACGCTGCGGCGTCTTCGGTTCTTGCCCAGGCGACGGCTGCAAGGGCTGAAGCGCATAACAAGGAACGTCGCAGTGTCATCGCGACCGTCGAACGGAAGTCAGTTTCGAACTGACGCGACGAACATTTCTCACCCTTGAACGCGACATCGAGGGAGCGCGCTCGTCGACCGACAGACTCAGGTTTGGCTGCTGTTGGGTTGCATCAGGGATCACCGTAGCCAAGACGATTCGCCGCATTCGCGAGCAATCGCGCGGTGGGCACGCTTAGCCGTCGGCATGCGGCCGAGACGCACGCGCCCATCAGGCGGCGGAGCGTCATCGCCGCTCTCGCGGCGAAGTGTCGCGCCTCGCCCGTGCGGCCAAGGTGCAGGGTCCCCGACAACCCGAAGTGAGGGAGCCGTCTGCTAACCACTCGGCTCGCGGAGAACGCCCTCGGCCACGACGCAGAGGAGCGAGCACTCGCCATTCCACAGCGTGAACGCTGTGTCTGGTGATCCGCGCCCGCGTCGAAATCGGGCTTGCGGATTGCACCTTCCTCCATTGCGCCCTCGCTGGCGCACTCAGAGGGCGACACTCGAGAACATGGACGTCACTGTTCTTGCCGCATGGATTGCCGCCGGCGCGGCCGTCGTCGCTGCCGGGATCGCCTACTGGTCAGGGCATCGGCAGGTCGTTCGGCAGCAAGCCTTTGAGCGCCAACAGTCGCGTCTGGTCGATCGTCGCGCGACATATCGGGGGTTTCTCTCGCCAGCTGAAGGCCTTATCGACCTGCAGACCCGGTACATACACGCGGGTGAGATCAGCCGCTATGAGCTTGCAGTGATCATGACGAGTGCGGTCGCGGAACTCGTGCCGGACGCCCCAGCGACCGGCGATCCCATCAACCCCATCCCGGAGCTGGATCCCAACGGGCTGGAGATCGGGGCGCTGCGTGAGCTTTCAGCAAGTATGCGGACGCAGCGGGTCATGGTTGAGCTCGTCGGACCGGATGAGGTTGCGCAGTCAGCCGTAGCATTGGAGCGTTGTTTGCGCAGGACGACGGGCGCGATCATCGAGCGGGAGGCCGCGGTGGCTAGAGACTGCTTCGTTGAGGCATTGGGCTTGCGCGAGGACTTCCTGCGGGAAGCCAAGAAGGCACTGGCCGCGGATGCTTGACCGGCTCACCCGCCACGTTTGGTGGTGCCCAGTCGGACCGTAAAGCTTCGAAAAGTAGGTGTGCGGCGGAAGGACTGTGAGGATCGCCAATGCAGCCTCAAGGTGCTGGGCTGTGGTTGGTGACCGCGAGTGTGACCCCCGGAATGACTGGCTTCGTGCCTTTGCTGTGACCTGTCCGCTCGTGGTCACCGGCCCCGGCCCGGTTGGAGGAGCTGGCCTGATCAGGAGCTTGACCACCGGGCGTCCGTAGCGCCGGATGTGTCTCATCACAGTCCTGCCGAGCCTCCGTCCCGGACCGGAACCACGTCCCGTCCGGCGAAGGAGAGAACGCATGAACAGTCTGACCGATCTACGCGAGGTGGTCGATGTCGTCATCGGCGTCGACACCCACGTCCACACCCACTCCGCGGCGGTGGTCGATGCTGCCACCGGCGGTGTCCTCGATGAGATCACGGTCGAGGCGACAGCCCAGGGCTATGCCGAGCTGGTGGAGTTCGCCAACAACCACGCGATGTTGAGGGCGTGGGCGATCGAGGGGACCGGCGGTCACGGTGCCGGCCTGTGTCGTCACCTGCTGAAGTCATCGGAGCTCGTCATCGAGCTGGACCGTCCGAAGCGGGCTGCGCGTCGCAACGGCGCGAAGTCGGATCCGCTCGATGCGATCCGCGCTGCGCGGGAGGCGATGGCTCGACCGCGGTTGGGAACACCCCGCACTGGCGGTGAACGTCAAGCTCTGTCAGTGCTTTTGGCTGCTCGCCGCTCCGCGATCAACGCCTCCACCGAGGCCCAGCAGCAAGTCTTCGGCCTGGTGATCGCCGCACCC
>NZ_BAABIW010000007.1:0-13231 GCF_039542985.1 Terrabacter aeriphilus | reverse complement strand
GTGTCACGCGCGGCCGGAGCCGCGGGGGCCGGAGCCGGCGCGGCGGGGGCGGCGGCTGCGGGAGCAGCCGGCGCGGGCGCCGACGGCCGGGCGGCCGACGGCGTGGACGTCTGGGGCGCGGCGGGTGCCGCGCTCGTGGGGGCAGCCTTGGGGGCTGCCGGCTTCGTGCCGCCGCCGGACGAGCCTTCCCTCGGGAAGGTCTCGATGATCTTGCGGACGACGGGGGGCTCGATGGTCGACGATGCCGACCGGACGAACTCTCCCTGGCTCTTCAAGTGTGCGAGCAGTGTCTTGCTCTCGACTCCGAGCTCCTTGGCGAGCTCGTAGACCCGGACCTTAGCCACATTTCTCCTGTCTCGGTCCGGCCTGAACAGGAAGTGGCCGAACCGTGGGTTATCGCTGGGGCTTGCTCATCGCTGAGTACTCATCGGGTGCTCATAGCGTTTTCAACCCGCCTCGTGGTTCGTTGACTGATCTCTGACTGATCCGGCGCGCCCGTTCGCGGGTCGTGCCGGTGCGTGCTGCTCGTGGTGGAGACCGAGGTGTCGCGCGACCGCGCTCACGTCCAGGGCGACCTGCAGGCGCAGGGCACGACCGAACGCCTTGCGGCGCACTGCCAGCTCGAAACACTCGGGCGTCGGGTGCAACCACGCACCACGTCCCGGCATCCGGTGTCGTGGGTCGGGGCGGAGCGTGGCGGGAGGGGTGCTCCCGGGGTGCTCGTCCGTCGCCGCGACCACTCGCAGCAGGGCCGACCAGCTATCCGTTCCTCGACATCCCACACAGGTGCGGGATGGCTCGTCGCGGGGTCCAGTCCGGTCGGCCACGCATCAGTCTACCGCGTCGGCGCCGCGCGGAGCGCCATGGGTCGACCCGGTCCGTCCGCCCGCCCGGGTTGTCCCGTATGCCGGGTGGTGCGGGCCGTCTGCCGCGGACCCTCCCGAACGGGCTGCAGAGCGGCCACGCACCGGGGAGCCCGCACACGCCCGCGGACGCACGGCGGGGCCCGGCGGTCAGGTCGGGCGGTCAGGCTCCCGCGGCCGGGGCCTCGGTGTCGGGACGGATGTCGATGCGCCACCCGGTGAGCTTGGCTGCGAGGCGGGCGTTCTGGCCCTCCTTGCCGATCGCGAGGCTCAGCTGGTAGTCGGGCACGACGACGCGGGCCGTGCGGGCCGACGCGTCGACGATCTCGACGGACTGCACGCGCGCGGGCGACAGCGCGGCCGCGACGAAGGTGGCGGGGTCGTCGGCGTAGTCGACGATGTCGATCTTCTCGCCGCGCAGCTCGGTCATGACGGCGCGCACGCGGGCGCCCATCGGGCCGATGCAGGCGCCCTTGGCGTTGACCCCGGCGACGCGGCTGTGCACGGCGACCTTGGTGCGGTGGCCGGCCTCGCGGGCCAGGGCAGCGATCTCGACCGTGCCGTCGGCGATCTCGGGCACCTCGAACTTGAAGAGGGTGCGCACGAGGTTGGGGTGGGTGCGCGAGAGGCCCACCTGCGGGCCCTTCGGCCCACGCTTGACGCTGACGACGAAGCAGCGCAGGCGCTCGCCGTGCACGTAGCGCTCGCCGGGCACCTGCTCGGCCAGGGGCAGGATGCCCTCGACCGTGCCGAAGTCGACGAGGACGTTCCGGGGGTCCTGGCTCTGCTGGATGATGCCGGAGATGACGTCGCCCTCGCGGCCCTTGAAGTCGCCGAGGATCGCCTCGTCCTCGAGGTCGCGCAGGCGCTGGACGATGACCTGGCGCGCCGTCGAGGCCGCGATGCGGCCGAAGCCGACGGGCGTGTCGTCGTACTCGGGGCCGGGCTCGCCGCGCAGGGGGCGCTCGCCCTCCTCGGCCACCGGCAGCAGCTCGCCCTCCTCGCGGGCCCACACGATGACGTGGCCCGTCTTGCGGTCGAGCTCGACGCGCGCGATGCGCTGGCTGCCGTCGGTGCGGTGGTACGCGACGAGGAGGGCCTGCTCGATGGCCGGGATGAGCACGTCGAGGCTGATGTCGCGCTCCCGCTCCAGGGCGCGCAGGGCTGCGAGGTCGATGTCCATCAGTTGTCCCTTTCCGGTGCGGACGGCTCGTCCGCGTCGTTCTCGTCGTTCTCGTCGTCGTCGAGCACGTCGTCGTCGTGCTGGTCGTCGTGCTGGTCGTCGTGCTGGTCGTCATGCTGGTCGTCGTGCTCTTCTGCGTGCTCGTCGTCGCCCGTGGCGGCCGGACGCGTGAACTCGACCTGCACGGCCGCGCGCTGCACGCCGTCGAGGTCGAGCTCGACGCGGCGCGCGGCGGTCTTGCGGGTCGCCGGCACGTCGAGCACGAGCCGGTCGCTGCCCACCTCGGCGAGGCGGCCGGTCTCGGTGCCCTCCGCGTGGGCCACCTCGACGAGCCGGCCGACCTGGCGGCGCAGCTGGTCGCGCGAGGTCAGGGTGCGACCCACGCCGGGCGAGGAGACCTCGAGCACGTAGGGCGCCTGGCCCATCACCTCGCCCGCGTCGAGCTCGTCGCTCACCGCGCGGGTGGCCTCGGCCACGGCGTCGAGCGAGAGCGGTGGCACGGGACTCGTGGTGTCCGCGTCGTCGAGGCCGCTGATGTCGGTGTCGACGAGCACGCGCACGAGCCGGCGCTTGCCGGCAGGCGACACGGAGACGTCCTCGACGACGAGCCCGAGGGGCGCGAGCACGGGCTCGAGCGCCGCTCTGATCTGCTGGGCCGTGCTCATGCGTCGACGCCTCCTGCTCTTCTCGAATGTCCGGCGCCGGCGCCCCTTCGCAGGGGGTCCGTCGTCGCGTGCCCTCCACTCTATCGGCGTCGGGGGGTCGTCGCCGACCACCGCCGCCGTGCGAGGATCGGCGCATGGACGGCGACACCCGTGGGCTCGGGACACGGGTGGGTGGGGGTCGTGGCGCTGTGTCGCGGCGTCTCCTCCTGCTCGGCGGCGCCGGTTCGATCGCCCTCCTCGCGGGCTGCGGCCTGCGTCTCGACCTCCCCCAGCCGCCCGCTCCGGTGCCCACGCGGCGCCCGGCCGCCGACGAGACGTTGCTGCTCGCCGTCGTCACCGACCTCGCGGGCCTCGTCACCGCGGCGGGCCAGGTGCTGGCCGCCGACGACACCGACGCCTCGACGGTGCGCACGGTGCGCGCCGTGCGCTCGGTGCTCCGCTCGCAGCTCGCCGTCGTGCGCGGCCGCCTCACCAACGCCGGGGTGCCGACCCGCACCGTCGACGCGGCGGCGCGGGCGGTCCCCGGCACCGCGGCCGTGCGCAGCGCCTCCGCGCTCGCGTCGCGCCTCGACGCCGTCGGCCCCGCGCAGTGGCAGCGCGTCGCGGCCGCCTCCGCCGAGACGCGCCGGCTGCTCACGACGGCGTATGCCGCCCGCCTCGCCTCCGGGGTGCTGCTCGGTGGCGACGTGGCCCTGAGCGCCCCGAGCCCCGCCCGGCCCGCGGTCGTGGCCCGCACCCAGCCGCTCGTCTACGCCTTCGAGGTCGTCGCGGCACAGAGCTCTGGTCGGCAGCGGCGCACCGCCGAGACCACCCTCGAGGCGTTGACCCGGCTCGAGGCCGCGGTGTCGGGCCCGGGCACGAACCTGCCGGCCGGGTGGTCGCTGCCCTTCCCCGTGACGTCGTCGGCCGACGCGAGCAGGCTCGCCACGCACACCCTCTCGGCCGCCGTCGAGACCACGGCCTCGCTCGCCGGCGCGAGCCCGACCGCCGCCGCCCTCGACGACGTCGCACGGTGGAGCGCCCACGTGCAGGCCGTCGCGACCCGCTGGGACCTGCCCCTCACCGCCTTCCCGGGAGCCACGACGTGAGCTACGACCCGATGTACGACCTCATCCCCGCGCACTTCGCCCACGCGGTGAGCGGCTACGAGCCGGACGGCTACCTCTCCGGCGACGACTGGATCGACGAGCTGCCCGGGCTCATCCGGGCGCTGCTCGCCGAGTGGGAGCTCGAGCCCGTCGGCCGCAGCGAGAGCGGCGTGTGCGCCGTCGCCATCCCCGTGCGCCTGCTCGGCGCCGGGCGCGATGCCGTCGGGGTGAGCGGCGAGGCGGTGCTCAAAATCTCCTGGCCGCACCCCGAGGCCGCCACCGAGCACCTGGCGCTGCAGGCGTGGGACGGCCGCGGCGCGGTGCGGCTCGTGCGGGCCGACCCCGCGCGCTTCGCCCTGCTGCTCGAGCGTGCCCACACGCGCGACCTCTCCCGCGTCGAGATCGACGACGCGTGCGGCGTCATCGGCGACCTGCTGGCCCGGCTCGAGCGGCCCGCGCACGCCCGCGTGCCGAGCCTGACGGCATACGCCCACCGACAGGCGGAGGAGCTGCGCGCGGCCCCGGCGGTGCTGCCGCGGCGCTACCTCGACCAGGCCGCGTCGCTCGCGACCGACCTCGTCGACCGCGGCGCACCCGAGCGCCTGCTGCACACCGACCTGCACTACACGAACGTCCTCGCCGCCTACCGCGAGCCGTGGCTCGCGATCGACCCGAAGCCGATGAGCGGCGACCCCGCCTTCGAGGTGGCGCCCGCGTTGTGGAACCGCGCGGACGAGCTCGGCACCGGCTCGCAGATCCGCTGGTCGCTGCGCCGACGGCTCGAGATCATCTGCGAGCGCGCGGGACTCGACGAGGAGCGGGCCCGGGCCTGGACGATCGTGCGCGAGGCCGACAACGCGGTCGACGCCGCGCAGGGCCTCACGGGCGACGACGCGGCCGACGCGTGGGCGCACGACCGGATCAGCCTCGCGGTCATGATCATCAAGGCGATGAACGACTGAGCGGACCCCGCGGCCGGTCTGCACGAAGGCAGTTGGACGGCGGTTCACGTGCAGTTCAGGGGGTGGACGGGGACTCGGGTCAAATCGTTTCGACTCGGCGGGCGCGAACACCTACGCTTGGACGCGCCGCCCCTGACGACCGATGCCGAAAGCCGTGCCCATGCCCCGCCCCGCCCTGTCCGCGTTCCGTGCTGCCCGAACGGTCCCGCCGACCCCGGCCCGTGAGATCGCGCGCATCGCCGTGCCCGTGAGCATGGAGTTCGTGCTCATGCTCGTGCTCAACTTCGTCAACCAGATCGTCGTCGGCGGCCTCGGCGCCACCGCGATCGCGGCGGTCGGCTTCAGCAACAGCCTCACCTTCATCCTCGCCGTCACCCTCGGCTGCCTCGGCACCTCGGTCAGCATCCTCGTCGCGCGAGCGCACGGCGCGGGTCGCCGGGACGCCCTGGACCACACCGTCACCGCGGCGCTCCTCGTCGCCCTCGTGCTCGGCGCCGTGGTGTCCGTGGTGCCGTGGTTCTTCGCCGACCACCTCATGGGTCTCGTCGGTGCCTCACCCTCGGTGGCGGCGGCCGGCACCGACTACTTCCGCCTCACCGTGCTCGCGACCCTTCCGGTCATGCTGAGCGCGATCCTCTCGGGCGTGCTGCGCTCGGCCGGGCGCCCGACGAGCCCGATGATCGCGACCATGGTGACGGTCGTCGCCAACTCGATGATCGCCTACTCCCTCGTCGTCGGGCTCGGCCCGCTCCCCTCGCTCGGGGTGGCGGGCGCCGGCTGGGCGACCCTCGTCACCGCCGTGGCCAAGGCCCTCATCCTGCTGGCGATGACGTTCCGGCGCGGCGGCGTCGTGGGCTGGAGCCTGCCCGACACCGCGCTCCAGTGGCGGGCGGTCGTCGTGCCGCTCTTCGTCCTCGCGCTCCCCCTCGGGGTCACCGAGCTCTTCTGGACCGTGGGCACGTTCCTCTACAACGTCGTCTTCCAGCAGCTCGGCGACGCGGCCCTCGCCGCGGCACAGATCGTCACGACGCTCGAGGGCGTCTTCGTCGTCGGCAGCATCGGGCTGATGAGCGCGACGACGACGCTCGTCGGGCGCTCGGTCGGCCGCGGCGACGTCGCCGACGCGACCGCCTGGGTGCGGCGCCTGACCCGCGCGGGCATCGGCACCGCCGCGGTCTTCGGCGTCCTCTTCGCCGCCTCGGTGCTGCTCCTCGACGTCCTCTTCGGCGAGGCGGGCCGCGACGTGCGCGTCATGGCCGGCGTCGGCATCCTCATCAACGCGGCGTTCCAGGTCGTCAAGGTGCGCAACATGATCGTCGGCGCCGGCGTGCTGCCCAGCGCGAACGACGTGCGCGGCGTCATCATCGGCGACGTCGTCGGTGCCTTCGTCGTCGGCCTGCCGCTCGCCGTGCTCCTCGGGCTGCACACGCCTCTCGGCTACGTCGGCATCTTCGTCGCCCGCATCGTCGAGGAGCTCGCGAAGCTCGCGATCTTCTCGTGGCGGGCCCGTCGGATCCGCTGGGAGTCGCTCGTGACCCAGCGCTCGGACGTCGCGGCCGCGGCCTGACCCGCTCGTCGGGCCACACCCGTGTGCGTGGGCCGCGAAGGTCAGCCCCGACCGGGCGGCTGGGCGCCGACGGTGCGTCGCCGAAGGCGCCGTCCGGGCGCGCGGGCGGCTAGTTTCTGGGGAGGCTGTCGCATCCCGCCCACCCCGTTCGTGGAGAGGGTGAACGGCGGCCGACCGGACCGCCGCAGCCGCGGGCCGCAGGGCCCGTCGCGACCACGAGGAGCGAGCCATGACCCAAGACCTCAGCACCGTCGACGACGCCCGGGTGCAGGCGAGCCCGTGCGACCCGCTGCGCCCCACCGAGCCGGGGCGGTGACCGGCATGGCCCGCTACCTGCTGGCCGTCTACGGCCCGGACGAGCCGGGCGAGTTCGGCTCCTACCCCTCCAAGGCGGCGATGCTCGAGTCGTTCGCCGACACCGGCGCCTTCAACGAGATGCTCGAGCGACGCGGCCACCTCGTCTTCGCCGACGGGCTGGAGCCGGCGTCGACCGCGACCACGGTCGACGGGCAGGGCGCGAAGCCGGTGCTCACCGACGGGCCCTACCTGGAGACGAAGGAGCACCTCGGCGGCTTCTGGGTCATCGAGGCCCCCGACCTCGACGTCGCGCTCGACCTCGCCGGCCAGGCCTCCCGGGCGTGCCGCGGCACCGTCGAGGTGCGCCCCTTCCGCTCGGCCGAGTCGGTCCGGGCGCTCGTCGGACCGTGACGACCGACGCCGTCGACGAGGCGCTCACCCGGGTGCACCACGAGGAGTGGGCCCGGGTGGTCGCGGGGCTCGCGCGCCGCTTCCGCGACCTCGACCTCGCCGAGGAGGCGGCCGCCGAGGCCTTCGCCGCGGCGGCGGAGCACTGGCCGCGCGACGGCGTGCCGCCCAACCCCGGCGGCTGGCTCGCGACGACGGCCGCGCGCAAGGCCATCGACTGGCTCCGCCGCGAGGCCCGGCGCGGCCCCAAGCACGAGGCGGCCCTGATGATCCACGACGACGCCCCACCACCGTCGAACGGCCCGGTGGACGACGACCGCCTCCGCCTGCTCTTCACCTGCTGCCACCCGGCCCTGTCCCTCGAGGCCCGGGTGGCCCTGACGCTGCGACTCGTCGGCGGCCTCACCGTGGCCGAGATCGCCCGGGCCTTCCTCGTGCAGGAGACGGCGATGGCGCGGCGCATCACGCGTGCCAAGGCCAAGATCGCGGCCGCGCACATCCCCTACCGGGTGCCGTCGGCCGACGACATCCGTGACCGGCTCGGCGGCGTCCTCGCCGTCATCTACCTCGTCTTCAACGAGGGCTACCTCGCGAGCGACGGCGCGGACGCCGTGCGGGTCGACCTCTCCGACGAGGCGATCCGCCTCGGTCGCCTGCTGCGTTCGCTGCTGCCCGACGACGGGGAGGTGGCCGGGCTGCTCGCCCTCATGCTCTTCACGGATGCCCGCCGTGCAGCTCGCGTGTCGCGCACCGGTGAGCTCGTCACGCTCGCCGAGCAGGACCGTGGCGCGTGGGACCGTGCCCTCGTCGCCGAGGCGGAGTCGTTGGTGCAGGAGCGGATCCGCGCCGTGGCGGCAGGCCGCGACGTGGCAGGGCGCTACCAGGTGCAGGCGGCGATCAGCTCGCTGCACACCGCTGCCCCCACCGCGCAGGACACCGACTGGCCGACCGTCGTCGCGCTCTACACCCGGCTCGCGGTGCTCGACCCCTCACCCGTGGTGCGGCTCAACCGAGCCGTCGCGGTCGCGGAGCTCGACGGTCCCGACGTCGGACTCGCCGAGATCGACCGGCTCGCAGGCGTGCTCGAGGGCTACCACGCCTTCCACGTCGCCCGGGCCGAGATGCTGCGAAGGCTCGGGCGCAGCGGGGAGTCAAGGACGGCATACGACCGCGCGATCGCGCTCGCGGGCAACCCGGCCGAGCGCGCCCTCCTCACCCGACGCCGCGACCAGCTCGCCCGCTGAGGAGCTCACTCGACCTCGCCGGGCCACGCACGGACCTCGGTGGGGTCACGCCGAGAAGGCGTTCCAGCAGATGGCGTCCCGGCTCTGCTGGTCCTCGAGGACGAGGGCGCGCAGGGGCTCGTCGAGCCGGGCCCGCTGCCAGTCGCGCTCGCGTCGCCCCGCGGACGCGTCCGCGGGGTGCGCGGCCCGCACCGCCCGGATCGCGTAGGCGGCCGCGCCGAGGTCGTGCTCGGCGACGTGCGCGACGCAGGCGGCCTGCCCCGCGGCGTAGGCCGCGAACCGGGGCACGCCCCGCAGCGGTCGCGCCGCCCCCATGGCATGCCCACCGAGCGCGCGGGCCTGCATCATCGGCATCTCGCCACGCGCCCAGGCTCGCGCGGCCTCGACCGCAGCGCGCGGTCGACCGTCGCCCGGCTGCGCGCCCTCGAAGAGGTCGAGCACGTGCCCGGCACAGTCGGCCGCCCACCGGGCGAGCCGGCGGTGGTCGTCGTCGGTCAGCGTGCCGCCACGGCGGACCGTGATCAGGCGTGGGTCCCGCACCGCCGGGAGGATCATGGGCCAACCCTGCCACCCATCGGGCCCGCCGTGGCCGGACGCTCGGGGACCGGGCGAGTTGTTAGGGTCGACCATGCTCGGACGCCTCCTCATCCTCCTGCTCTCGGTGCTGCCCAAGCACACCCTCAGCCACGGCGCCGGCTGGCTGGCGACGCGGCCGATCCCGCGCCCCTTGCGCGGTCGCGTGCACCGGGGCTACAGCCGGGTCTTCGGGGCCCGGCCCGAGGAGGCCGCCCTGCCGCTCGAGGAGTACCCGACGCTCAACGCCTTCTTCACCCGCACGCTCAAGCCGGGGCTCCGTCCCGTGGCGGACGCGGCGATCGTCTCCCCCGTCGACGCGACCGTGGGCGCCTACGGCAGGGTCGAGGCGGACACGCTCGTGCAGGCCAAGGGCCGCGACTACTCGCTGGCCGCCCTGCTCGGCAGTCGCGAGCTCGCCGACCGCTACGAGGGTGGCACCTACGCCACCCTCTACCTCTCGCCCAGCGACTACCACCGCATCCACGTGCCGCTGTCGGGCCGCATCACCGCGGCGACCTACATCCCCGGCGAGCTGTGGCCGGTCAACGTGGCCGCGGTCGCCAACGTCGCCAACCTCTTCGCCGTCAACGAGCGCATCGTCGTCGACCTCGAGACCGTGTCGGGCGGACGGCTGGCCGTCGTGCCGGTCGGGGCGACGATGGTCGGGATGACACGCCTCGCCTTCGACGACGCCGTGCACACGAACGCGCGACGGCGCGAGGTGCAGAGCCGGAGCTACGACCCGCCGGTGCGCGTCGAGACCGGAGATCCCTTGGGCCACTTCGAGTTCGGGTCGACGGTCGTGCTCGTGTGCTCGCCCGACGCCGGCTCCATCGACACCCTGACGCCCGGGGCGACGGTGCGTGTGGGCGAGCGCATCGGCGCGCCCGCGGTGGGCGGCGCGTGACCGTGACCAACCGACTCGCACACGCGACGAGCCCCTATCTCCTTCAGCACCAAGACAACCCGGTCGACTGGCGGGAGTGGGGCGAGGAGGCCTTCGAGGAGGCGCGTCAGCGCAACGTGCCGATCCTCCTCTCCGTCGGCTACGCCGCCTGTCACTGGTGCCACGTCATGGCCCACGAGTCCTTCGAGGACGACGCCGTCGCGGCGGCCCTCAACGACCGGTTCGTGCCGGTGAAGGTCGATCGCGAGGAGCGTCCCGACATCGACGCGGTCTACATGTCCGCGGTCACCGCCACGACGGGGCACGGCGGATGGCCCATGACGGTCTTCCTGACGCCGCAGGGCGATCCGTTCTTCTGCGGCACCTACTTCCCCCGCGACCACTTCCTGCGCGTGCTCGCCGCCCTCGACGAGGCCTGGCGCACGCGCGAGGACGAGGTGCGGGCGTCCGGCAACCACATCGCGACGTCGCTGGCCGATGCGCTGCAGCCCCCGACCCCGTATGCTGTCGAGCCCGACGCGCTGTCGTCGGCCGTAGGGCTCCTCGCCCGCCAGTTCGACCACCAGAACAAGGGATTCGGCGGCGCCCCGAAGTTCCCGCCGTCGATGGTGCTCGAGTTCCTGCTGCGCCACCACGCGCGGACGGGCGACGCCGACGCCCTCGCGATGGCGGTGCAGACCCTCGAGGCGATGGCGCGCAGCGGGATGTACGACCAGCTGGCCGGCGGCTTCGCGAGGTACGCGGTCGACGCGGGCTGGGTGGTGCCGCACTTCGAGAAGATGCTCTACGACAACGCCCTGCTGCTGCGCGCGTGCACCTCGTGGTGGAAGGCCACCGGCGACCCGCTCGCCGAGAAGGTGGTGCGTGAGACCGCCGCGTTCGTGCTCACCGAGCTCTCCACCGACGAGGGCGGTTTCGCGTCGTCGCTCGACGCCGACGCCGACGGTGTCGAGGGGCTCACCTACGCGTGGACGCCGGAGCAGCTGCGCGACGCCCTCGGGGTGGACGCCGCCCGGGCCGCCGAGCTGTTCGTCGTCACACCCGAGGGCACCTTCGAGCACGGCGCCTCGACGCTGCAGCTGCCGGCCGACCCGACCGACCCCGACTGGTTCGCCGGGGTCCGCGCACGGCTGCGCGCCGCCCGCGACCTCCGGCCGCAGCCGGGGCGCGACGACAAGGTCGTCACGTCGTGGAACGGTCTCGCCGTCGCGGCTCTCGCGGGGGCGGGGGCAGCCCTCGGGGAGCCCGGGTGGGTGGCTGCCGCGAGACGGTGCGCGTCCCACCTGCTCGACGTGCACGTCGTCGACGGCGAGCTGCGCCGGGCCTCCCGGCGTGGCGTCGTGGGAGCGGCCCGGGCCGTCGCCGACGACCACGGCAACCTCGCCGAGGGTCTGCTCGTGCTCCACCAGGCCACGGCCGAGGTGCGGTGGCTCGACGCCGCGCGCCGGGTCCTCGACGCCGCACGCGCCTTTGCGGCCGACGACGGCGGCTTCCACGACACGGCGGAGGGTGCCGAACAGCTCTACCTGCGCCCCCGGAGCGCGGCCGACAACGCCGAGCCGTCCGGCCAGGCGGCGCTCGCCGGCGCCCTCATCACGCTCGGCGCCCTGACGGGTGACGCGGACGCCCTCCGGGCCGGCGCCCGGGCGACGGAGGCCGGCCTCGGGCTCGCCGTCCGCGAGCCACGGTTCGGGGGGTGGTCGCTGGCCGTGGCCGAGGCGCTCGTCGCGGGTCCGCTGCAGGTGGCCGTGGTCGGCACGGGCGAGGAGGCCGACCGCCTCGCGGAGTGCGCCCGCCGGTCACCCAGCCCCGGGCTCGTGGTCGTGCACGGGGAGCCCGACGCCACCGGCATACCTCTGCTCGCGGGGCGACCGCTCGTCGGCGACGGTGCCGCCGCGTACGTCTGCAGGGGCATGGTGTGCGGGCTGCCGGCGACCGACGTGGAGGCGCTCAGGGCCCAGCTCTCGGCGCCCCCGACGACGCGCTGACGGGCCCGCGACCGCGACGGGCGCGGTGGGATGTTCGGACAACACGCGGGCCCAACATGCGGTTGGTGTAGGGCAAAGTCCGACATTCTGCAAGAATCAACCCATGATGGGTTCAGCACGCACCGCGGTCGTCGTCGAGGACGACGAC
Organism: Terrabacter aeriphilus; assembly: GCF_039542985.1. Lineage (NCBI taxonomy): Bacteria > Bacillati > Actinomycetota > Actinomycetes > Micrococcales > Intrasporangiaceae > Terrabacter > Terrabacter aeriphilus. The sequence goes on along the minus strand of NZ_BAABIW010000007.1, from coordinate 1,335 downwards.
GACATCCGCGAGCTCATCACGCACAGCCTCACGATGCAGGGGTTCGAGGTCAGGACCGCGGCCTCCGGGCAGGCGGGCGTCGAGCTCGTCATGGCGAGCGACCCCGACCTCGTGACCCTCGACCTCGGGCTGCCCGACCTGGACGGCATCGAGGTCTGTCGGCGCGTGCGTGACGTCAGCACCGCCTACGTGGTCATGATCAGCGCCCGCACCGACGAGATCGACCGCCTCATGGGGCTCGAGATCGGTGCGGACGACTACCTGACGAAGCCGTTCAGCCCGCGCGAGCTGCAGGCCCGCGTCAACGCGATGTTCCGGCGGCCGCGTGCCGCGCGCAACGGGGACGCCACCGACGCCGCTCCGGCCCCGTCGGCGCCCGGTGCGGGAGCCGACAACGGTCAGGTCGCGGCAGCTGCCACCGCGGCGGTCGTCGCCGTCGACGAGGGACCGGCCCTGACGCGTCACGGACGCCTGGCCGTCGACCCCGAGAGCCGCGTGGTCACCGTCGACGAGCAGGAGGCTGACCTCACGCGCACCGAGTTCGACCTGCTCGCCATCTTGTTGAGCGCCCCGCGCCGCGTGTGGTCGCGGGCCGTGCTGCTCGACAGCCTCTGGGGACCGGGCTGGAGCGAGGAGCACCTCGTCGAGGTCCACGTCGGCAACCTGCGCCGCAAGCTGAGCAAGCTCGGCCCGTCGGGCGGTCGCGCCCCCATCCGCACCGTGCGTGGCGTGGGCTACCGCATGGAGGAGCCGGACGCGTTCTGAGCCTGACCTTCCGCTCCGGACCGGTCGGCGTGGGCCTGTGGATGAGCGCCGAGGACTGTCGGTGGTCGTCGGTAGCGTGAGGTCATGGCAAGGGAAAGCGAGACGCTCGAGCTCCTGAGGAGCCGGCTGGCCGCCCTGGAGGCGGACCAGCACTCCCGGGCCGCCGACGCCCCGAGTCCCTTCTGGACAGGCATGACCGTCGGTGTGCCGGCGCCCTCCCCCGCAGCCACCGCCAGCACCGCGACGGACACCGACGCGACCACGAACACCACCTCGGCCCCGCAGGGCAAGCCCGAGCCGAGGGCTCATCAGCGGGCCCGGCAGATCGCCCCCGAGATCCGACCCGTGCAGCGCGGCCACGGCCCGTTCTCCGACGTTCCGCTCGAACGGCTGCAGAACGTTGAGAGCCTCGAGGACCTCGGCGAGCCGGTGACGTCGAATCTGGGACAGGGGCGGGGTCAGGGGCTGGGACCGGGCGGGTTCGAGGCCATGGTCGACGATCCCGACTGGCTCCGCGCCATGGACGCCTACGCCGACCACCGCGCCGAGCAGATCGCCCGCGGCACCTAC